>NZ_CP012645.1:0-7500 GCF_001310085.1 Rufibacter tibetensis | reverse complement strand
AGTGGCACGCGAGCTGGGTTCAGAACGTCGTGAGACAGTTCGGTCCCTATCTGTAGTGGGCGTTGGATTTTTGAGGGGACCTGTCCTTAGTACGAGAGGACCGGGATGGACGAGCCTCTGGTGGACCTGTTGTGGCGCCAGCCGCAGCGCAGGGTAGCTACGCTCGGATGAGATAAGCGCTGAAAGCATCTAAGTGCGAAACTCACCCCAAGATGAGAAATCCCTTTAAGGGCCGTGGGAGACGACCACGTCGATAGGCGGCAGGTGTAAAGCCAGAAATGGCATAGCCGAGCCGTACTAATTGCCCGAGAACTTTCCCGCCACCAAAAAGGCGCGTACCCTGGTGTTCTCTCTTTTCCCAAGTATATCAAAGCACCCCCCGACATCATTGACACTCGCCCCCGAAAGGGAGGAGAAACGGAAAATAATGGTGGCTATGTCGCGGGTGTCCACCTCTTCCCATTCCGAACAGAGAAGTTAAGCCCCGCCGAGCCGATGGTACTGCGGTCACACGCGGGAGAGTAGGTAGCCGCCAACCCCACCTAAACAGCCCACCCCTCTAGAAGAGACGGTGGGCTGTTCTGCGTTTTACAGGGGGTAAATCAATTCATTATTTTCCCTTCATAGAGAAAAGGAGCTTATCACTTGAGCATCTTATAATAAGTTTAAGGAGCAAATAGTTATCTTCACGGATAAACGTATTTTACTAGATGCTTCCTCTTTTGACTGGGACTGCAATAGCAGCAGTACTTTTAGTATTCATTCACTTCTTCGGATTAAGGCTCAGGCAAAAGCTTGACTTCTCTCATATACAGTTTTTGAATGCTTTAATTTCAAAAACCAGCTCTGTCCGGAAAATCAATAACTACTTACTTCTTTTCTTAAGGCTTCTTTTTATAGGAGCAGCCCTTACAGCAGTTCTTTTATTTTTAGATCAAAGAAGAAAAGGACTATCTCATGCTGAAGGACCAGCTCAAGTTCTTGTAGATTCCTCCTGGAGTATGCAGAGTTCTTCTTCAGAGAAAGGAGTCTCTAAGTTAGAAGCGGCTATGGACGCTGCTTCAGACCTTTCAATGGATAATCGTCTTGCCTCTTCTACTAATATATCTGGTCTTAGAAGTGATTCTCTTAATCTTGGTAGCAGTAGTAATCAGTTTTTGTCCCCGCAGGAGGGGATCAGCAAAATCACCAATCAACGGAGATCAAGCCAAACCTATATAGTTTCTGACTTCCAAAGGTCTACCTTCTCTCCTGAAGTTCTAACTGATTTGCCAAAAGAGCAGGCTATTACTCTAGTTTCTCTTTCAACAACAGACATTCCTAACTTATATATAGATTCAGTATGGCTGGAGCAACCTGTTTTGCTGCCTAATTCTTTAGCTGGCATTTCTGTTAGAGTAGCAGGTAGTAATCTTGATGAAAGTAACCAGGTGAAGGTAACTGCTTCTGAGGATGGTAAACTCTTAGGAGCAACACAGGTTCTTTTGGAACCAGGCAACAAAGCAATCGCCCACTTCAAAATCCCTTTAGCCAGTGGTACTGCTCAGCAAATTACTTTTGAAGTAGAAGATCCAACTACTTCTTATGATAATCAATATTTTATAGTTCTACCTGAACCCTCCTCCGTTCAACTTAAACTTAATAGAGCTCAAGGGCAGAATGACCCCATCGCCCAGGCGTACAAAGCGGAGCCAGCTTTTGTTTTCTCCAGTGATGTGACACGGCCTAACGGGTTATGGGTAGTAGACATTCCGGCTGGAGCATCTTCAAGGTTGATTCAACAAATTTATGATTGGATAGGAAGAGGAGGAAACGTTCTGTTAATTCCTTCAGCAACTGCCTCTCAAAAAGGAGCCGTAGATTTCTTAGCCAAGATAGGTTTAAAAGGCATTAGTGAAGAAAGTCAGGAGACAGGGCCAAAACCGTTGATACAACCAGATTTGTCAGATGCCTTTTTCAGGCAAGTTTTTGAAAAAGAGGTCAAAAACATGAAAATGCCTGAAGCCAAACCGGTATTAACCTGGCGAAGTTCTTTTCACAACATCTTGAAGTTTACAGACAATACTCCCTTCCTAAGTACTTTCAGAATAGGGAAAGGGAACGTTCATTTATTTGCCTCACCAATCAACAATGCCTCCTCGTTTGTAGCCCACCCTTTATTTGTTCCGGTGTTGTACCAGCTAGCATTATCTTTTGATGTATCCAGAACTGTTCTGGCGCACCAGGCAAACAGAGGTACTATCAACATTCCTCTGGAGAATGAGGTAGTCTCCAAGCAACCTTATTCTTTAACAATGGGAGATCAGTCTTTTATTCCAGATCAGAGGGTAAGACAGGATATGCTGCACATGACCTTGCCTAATGATGTTTCCACGCCGGGTTTTTACACCTTGGTAAGAGAAGGCAAAGCTATCTCTACCATCGCTCTGAATATCCCCAGAGAAGAATCCAGGTTGGAAGGATACACTGTTGAAGAGCTGAAGGAAATTTTAGCGGGCCACGGAGATAATGTACAGGTAATAGAGCCTAAGGAAACTGTTTCCTTGCAAAAACAGCTGCAAACAGAAGCAAGTGGCGCATCCCTTTGGAAATATTGCCTAATATTGTGTTTTCTGTGCCTCGTGATAGAGGCCGTCATTTTAAGCGCTAAAAAAAGTGGATCTGTTATTTAAAGCGGTTACCATTGTTGACTCCTCTTCATCTCTGGACGGTCAAACGGTAGATATCCTGTTGAAAGATGGTCGTATCCAGCAAATAGCTTCTGGGATTGAGGACGAAAACGCACAAATAGTTTCTGAACGAGGATTGCACTGCTCTCTAGGCTGGTTTGATTTGAGCGCTTTTACCGGAGAGCCAGGCTTTGAAAACCGGGAGACGCTGGAGAATTTCACAAAAGCTGCAGCCTTTGGTGGATTTACGGAAGTGGCTTGTCTTCCCAACCTGGAACCTATAATCCAGACCCGATCTGCCATAGAATACTTTAAACATAAATCTTCCTACGGTCCTGTTAAGCTACACGCCATTGCAGCTATCACGCATAATCTTGATGGGAAAGATTTGTCTGAGGTCTTAGACTTGAAGGCTGCGGGAGCCATTGCGTTTTCAGAGGGAGCCGATTCTTTGCAGGCAGAAGATACTGTTTTAAAAGCATTGGAGTACCTGAAGCTTTTTGGGGGAGTTTTGATAAATCGCCCGGAAAACAAGAAAATAGCTAACGGTGGCCACATGCACGAGGGCACCACCAGTACCCGGCTGGGGTTGAAAGGGATTCCTTCCCTTGCGGAAGAAGTGCAGGTGGCCCGTGATCTTCAATTGCTCCAGTATACTGACGGAAGACTTCACCTATCCCAATTGTCTACTGCCGCTGGAGTAAAGGCCGTAAGAAAAGCCAAGCAACATGGACTAAACGTTACCTGTGATGTGGCTGCTCATCAATGCGCCTTCACAGATCAAATGGTCCAACCGTTTGACACCAATTATAAAGTAAGCCCTCCGTTCAGAGGAGAAGAAGACAGGCAAGCCATTCTGGAAGGCTTGCAAGACGGAACCATTGACACTCTTGTCTCTGGCCATACTCCCTGGAACGAAGAAGCAAAAGAACTGGAATTCGATTTGGCCGAGGCTGGAATCATTGGTCTGCAAACAGCATATTCTGTTGCCAATGAAACTTTGGCATCTCACTTGTCCAGTAAAGCACTCATAGAGAAGCTAACCGTTGGTTCCAGAAACATTGTTGGCCTACCCTTGCCTTCCTTAACAGAAGGCGCTCCTGCTAACCTGACCTTCTTCCACCCAACTAAAACCTGGATTTTCGACGAGAAACTAAATGCGTCAGCTGCAAAGAACACTCCTTTCTTTGGGCGTGAGTTGACAGGATGTGTGTTTGGCACTTATGTAAACGGACAGTTTACCTCTAACCCAGCTTATCAAAACTAGAGAAGGGTTCATATAATGTTTGATAAAGCTGTTGTAAATACCGCCATTAAATATGGCGTCACAGGAGGAATCGTAAGCTTTGCTTATATTTTGATTCTCGCGTTGATCGGGTTTGAGAACCCTTATGATAACACCAGTGAGTATTCCTCCACCTTAGTTTTCGGGTCGGTTTTCATTTTTCTGGCCATAAAATACTTTAAGAAGTTTCACGACTCAGAGTTGGGATTTGGTAAAGCTTTTAAGGTAGGGTTTGTGACCGTTTTCTTTCTAGCGTTCACTTCTGCCATGCTGCTGTGCATCTATTCATTTTTGGCGGGCGAAGAGTTGATCAAAGAATATATTATATTGAGTCAGAAACGGATGGAGTTAACAAGGCAAGAGTTAACGCAGATGATGGGAGAAGTGAATTACAAAAACGCTTACCAGAGGCTGAACCAGTTAAACGCTTTTACCTTGGCGCAAATTAGCTTCGTGAACCGGATGGTGGCGGGTTTCTTTATTAGTATCGTTTTAGGCGTATTTTTTAGAAAATAACTCAAGAACCAAATCCATAACCATGAACGAACAAGCGACCATGCACGAGCCAACTGTTACCCCTACATCTGTAGGCGTGCGTTATGGGTTTATAGCTGGTTTCAGTCTTATCATAGTAAGTCTGATTTTTATGCTCTTAGAACGATCTACCAATAGTACCTTAGCTCAAGTACTGTCTTTTTTGATTTTAGGAGGAGGAATTGTAGCAGCATACCTTTACTTCAAAGAACATAATCACAGCTATATGTCCTATGGACAAGGGCTTGGTATTGGGGCTATTTTAGGAAGTATTGCAGGTGTTCTAGGTGGTGTATTTTCAGCTATCTATACTACCTTCATTGATAATACTATCCTAGAAAAAGCCATGGAAATGGAAGTGCAGAAAATGGAAGAGCGAGGTTTGTCTGATGAGCAAATAGAAAAAGCTGTAGAGGTGGCGCAAATGTTTTCCGGGCCATTGGCTATGATTATCTTGAGTATTTTACTTTATACCATTGGTGCTTTCTTTTTGTCTCTCATTATTGCGGCTATCATGAAGAGAAACCGTCCAGAGTTTGAGTAAGAAATTTCATGCAGAACAGAGTAGATATTTCTGTGGTAATACCACTTCTTAATGAGGCAGAGTCACTGCCAGAGCTTACCCAATGGATAAACCGTGTGATGGTATCGCACGGTTTTCTTTATGAGGTTCTTTTGATTGATGATGGCAGTACTGATACTTCCTGGAAAGTGATTCAGGAGTTATCTCTGCAGGATCAAAACATCAAAGGCATTAGGTTCAACCGTAACTACGGCAAATCAGCGGCCCTCAATGTAGGGTTCAGAGAAACGCTGGGCAGGGTAGTCATCACTATGGATGCAGATTTGCAGGACAGCCCAGACGAAATTCCGGATCTCTATAGAATGATTGTGGAAGAAGGGTATGATCTGGTTTCAGGCTGGAAAAAGAAGCGTTATGATCCGCTTAGCAAAACCTTACCCACTAAATTATTCAACGCTGCTACCCGCAAAATTTCTAAAATCAAACTCCATGATTTTAACTGTGGCTTGAAAGCCTATGATGAGCGGGTAGTGAAGAACATTGAGGTGTATGGTGAAATGCACCGCTATATACCTGTGATTGCGAAATGGAACGGTTTTAGCAAAATTGGGGAGAAAGTAGTACAACACCGGGAGCGAAAATACGGCACCACCAAGTTCGGGTTAGAGCGTTTTGTCTATGGTTTCCTGGACCTGATGTCTATTTCATTTGTCTCCAGGTTCAAGAAGCGCCCTATGCACTTCTTCGGGAGCCTTGGTACTATTTCTTTCCTGATTGGTTTTCTAATTACCTCTTGGTTAGTAATTGAGAAGATGTACTACTCTTTCCAAAACCAGGCCGTAAGAAACGTGACAGATCAACCTTTGTTCTTTCTGGCCTTGGTAGCCGTAATTGTGGGCGTGCAGTTGTTTTTAGCTGGCTTTCTGGCCGAGATGGTTTCCCTGGTTGGAAGAAGGAAAGATGAATACCTGATCAGAGATAACATCGGGTTTTAATTCATGGCCTATATTGTTATTGTTGGTCCTGCTTTCCCTTTCAGGGGAGGAATAGCTGCTTCCACTGAAAGCCTTGCCCGCACTTGGCAACAGATGGGGCACCGAGTAGAAATCTTCACCTTTACTACCCAATATCCTTCTATACTTTTCCCAGGCAAGTCACAGTATGTAGAAGGACCAGCCCCTCAAGATTTGGTCATTCACCAGGAACTCAGTTCCATCAATCCATTTACCTGGGTTCGTCTCGGTTATAAGATCAAGAAGAAAAAGCCAGATGTCGTTTTGCTACGGTATTGGTTACCGTTCATGAGCCCGAGTTTAGGTACAGTCGCCAAAATCATCAGAGGCAACAAGCAAACAAAGCTGGTGGCACTCACAGATAACATAGTGCCACATGAAAAGCGGCCCGGGGATATAGCCTTAACGAAGTATTTTGTAGATGCCTGTGATGCCTTCGTCACTATGTCGGCTACCGTTACCAAAGAGCTGAAGCAGTTCAATAAGAGCAAACCCGTTGTTAGTAGTCCACATCCCATCTATGATACCTATGGTCAGAAGATGTCAAGGGGAGAGGCATTGCAAGAACTTAACCTTCCGGAAGGGAAGTACCTTCTCTTCTTTGGGTTCGTAAGATATTATAAAGGTTTGGACATCCTGCTACAAGCTATGAGAGATCCACGGCTACAGGAGAGAGGTATTAAGTTGATAGTAGCAGGAGAGTATTATGAATCTCCAGAAGTTTATAAACAGATTATAAAAGAGGGCAACCTACAAGACAGGGTTATTCTCCACACCGAGTATATTCCTCATGACAAAGTAAAAGCTTACTTCTCCATAGCAGATTTAGTAGTACAACCTTATCGGCACGCGTCCCAAAGCGGAGTCACTCAAATAGCCTATCATTTTGAAGTGCCTATGATTGTTACGAAAGTAGGTGGACTAGTAGAAATGATACCGGATACCAAGGTGGGGTATGTAGTGGACGTTTCTTCCGAAGCGATTGCTGATGCTATAGAGAGATACTATCTGGAAGATAAATCTGAAGAGATGGTTAAGTTTATACAAGAGGAGAAGAAGAAATATACCTGGGAGGCATTAGCAACAGCCATCACAGAAGTAGCAGGAATGAAAACATAAACTGAACTTCTAAGCCAAGTAGATAAACATAGAAAAATGGAGGCATGGTTTAGAATACCGTGCCTCTTTTTTCTGCCCAGTCCGGGAACTTCCAGCCACCCCATCATGGTTTCCACACAGGCGCCAGTTGGGTGCCAAAGTAGAGGGATAAGCCCATAGGATAGTAGACAAAAAAATTATCCTGCTGGGAACTCCCTGACCCAGAACTTAGTTACGTCTTAGGCTGCGCTGAACAGGGGCAAACCTCAAAGCAGGCCCTTGTAAACAGCAAATTTCTTATTACCTTTGCAGCCCCTTCAACAGGAAGGGTTCTTCGGAGAGGTTGTCTTAAAAAGAACAGTCTTGGGAAGCGAAAAA